>JADZBD010000019.1 GCA_020852255.1 Bacteroidia bacterium
CCATCAGCGAGTTGGCCGGTGTAAGTGCAAGTCGCTGAACAGCCGTCATACGAGGTATGAGAAGACCCTTGTTGGTCGACATCATTTCGAGTATGGCGGAAGCATCAGGAGTTGTTGTTCCTATTCCGACGTTGTCCTGAGCCTTTACAGTAAAAGGAATCAGTGCGAGTATTCCGGCGGTGAGAATGGAAAAGAGTAGGGATCTTTTCATGTTCGGGCTTTTGGGTTTTAGGAAAACAAATATATTGAAATCGTCGACTAATCCAAAGTATTTATCGTTAAATGTTTTTGTTAATAAAAAGCATAAACAATTGATTTATAGTAATTTAAAACGGTTAAGTCACTTGGCGAACACCTGTTTCCAGTCTTCCATTGCGGTACGGATCACCTCTAATGCCTCTTTTTTTCCATAAATACCAGCCACTCGGCAGGAAGCAGTGTCGCCGGGTAAATTTTTATAAGTCAGGAAGTAATGAACCAGGCGGTCGAGCAACGAAGTTGGAACATCTTTCAGGTCATTCCAGTGATACACTGCATCGCCTTTCAGAACAGCGATGATCTTATCATCGGCTTCACCCTTGTCTATGAGACGCAGACCACCGATAGGAGTTGCCTGGAGCAGCACATTTCCGTGCGCGATTTGTCGTTCACTGAACACGCATATATCGAGAGGGTCCTTATCTCCATCTTTTACACCGGGAACGGTTTTGGCTGCCAGGGATGCGATACCGGTGTTGCAATAGGTACGGGGAATGAACCCGTAGGAACAAGGTACTACGTTGCTGAATTTTTGAGGGCGATCGACTTTCAGGTATCCGCTCATCTTATCGATCTCATACTTCATTGTATCGGAAGGAACGATTTCAATAAAAGCTGTGAGGCATTCAGGCGCATCCTTACCGGGAGAGATCCCATGCCAGGGGTGTGCTTTAAAGTTTGAATTCATCTCAGATGTTTTTTAAGCAAGAACCAGGCTATGATAAGCACAGGCATGGCAGCTAAGATATACCAAATGGCTGTTCCGCGGCCTGGGTGCCGGAGTTCCCTTTGTTTGACAGGATCAACATTTTTTTTAATAACCGATGGTGGTCCGAGAAGGGCGAGTAGAATGGAATCTTCCTCCCGGAAGCTGCATTTTCGTATTGGGAAGTAGTGATCTTCTGCCACAGCGCTGCTTAAGTATTTCCTTGAGTGTCCGCAGAAGTGTACTGCATTTCTGTTATACGGATCCGTGCTGGCGTAAATAATCCATTCTTCCCCGGGGGAGAAACTCATCAGGCAGGAGGAGGTAGCATCGTATTTAATCCTGATCCTTTCTTCCGGATGTCCTTTGTAAATAGCCAGCGGCTGAAAAACTGCTACTCCTTGTGTTCCGTTGCTCAGGGTGTCCGTTACTTTGCCCCGGAAGATCAGATCGTACTGATTCAAAGCATTCCGGAAGGGTATTTCAGTAGGACAATCGCAAGAGACGGCGGGAAGAGTAAGCAGGACAAATTTCAGGAAGAGCAATATCCTGATCATGCCAGGCGTTTTTGCAGGTACTCTTCTGAGCGGCGCATCCAGTCACCAACAATAACATCTTCTTTGATAAAGGGTACAGTTTTCCGGAATTCCCTGAGTTGATTCTCCAAAAGAGTAGAGGTGCGCAGGGGCCGGCGGAACTCAATTGCCTGCGCGGCACTCAGCATTTCAATGGAAAGAACCCGCATTACATTTTTTACTACCTCATAGCATTTGGTGGCTGCATTTGCTCCCATACTAACATGATCTTCCTGCCCGTTGGACGAGGTAATACTATCCACGGAAGCCGGGGTGCAAAGTTGTTTGTTTTTACTTACAATGGAGGCGGCTGTATATTGTGGGATCATAAGTCCAGAATTCAGTCCGGGATTATGCACCAGGAATGGAGGGAGGCCGCGTTGCCCGGAGATGAGCAAAAAAGTTCTTCTTTCAGAAATGCTACCCAGTTCAGCAACGGCAATTGCCAGGTGATCCAGCATTAACGCCAGCGGTTGACCATGGAAATTGCCACCGGAAAGTATCTTATCTGCTTCCGGAAAAATAGTTGGATTGTCAGTGACGGAATTAATTTCGGTGCGAAGAATGTGTTCGGAATGCGTTAGAACATCTCTTGTTGCGCCGTGTACCTGGGGGATGCAGCGGAAGGAATACGGATCCTGGACGTGTTTTTTTTCTTTTCCGGTGATCTGGCTGCCTTTTAAAAGGCGGCGCATGTTTCCGGCAACGCTTATTTGTCCGGGGTGGGGCCTGATTTCCTGCAATAATTCTGAGAACGGTTCAGGACGGCCGTCGAATGCGTCGAGGGAAAGAGCACTGATCTCATCAGCAAGGCCAGCAATTCTTCCTGCTTCATATACACACATACAGGCGTATGCGCTCATGAATTGTGTTCCGTTGAGCAGAGCCAGCGCTTCTTTAGGCTTGAATTTCAGTGGTGCGAGCCCCAGAGATTTGAGTGCGGCAGCCGCTTTGATTCTTTTTCCTTTCTGAACAACCTCCCCTTCTCCGATCAGTGCAAGCGACATATGGGCCAGGGGAGCCAGGTCGCCGGAAGCACCCAGTGATCCGAGTTGGTAAACAACCGGCGTTACACCTGCATTGAAAAGTTCGATCAGTTGCCATACCGTTGACAGCTGCACACCGGAGTACCCTTTGGATAAGGCGTGGATCTTCAGGAGCATCATCAGGCGCACAATCTCCGGGGGCACTTCGTTTCCTGTACCGCAGGCGTGGGAGCGTACCAGATTTTCCTGTAATTTTTCAAGATCCACCGGAGAAATGGTTTTATTGTATAAGGCTCCGAATCCGGTATTGATTCCGTATACAGGGTCAGGATTGTTTTTCAGTTTTCGGTCGAGATAATCCCGGCATGTTTTAATCCTTTTTTCAGAAACGGCCGAGAGGGAGAGCTGTGCCTCATCACGTACCAGTTCAACGGCAAGCTCAGGCGTAATATCGGAAGGTGTGATCTGGAATTTTCTCATGCCGGAATTATTTTAATCGGGTAATTATCTCCTCGAATGTCAGCTGTTCCTGCGTTCCGCTGTCCATGTTCTTGAATGCTAACTGTCCTGTTTTTCTCTCCTCTTCTCCGATGACCACCACGTAAGGGATATGTTTTTTATTTGCGTATTCAAATTGTTTTGTGATTTTTTTAGTGAGATCGGGATAAATTTCGGAGGGTATACCCAGATTCCTCAATTTGGATACGAGAGAAAATCCGTAGGAACGATCCGGTTCCCCAAAATGCGCCAGAAGAACGCGTGAACTGCATGCGTGGATCTTTCCTTCGAATAATCCCGCGTCGTTCATCACGTCATAGATCCGGTCAATGCCGAAGGAAATTCCTACCCCTGATACCCCGGGCAACCCGAAAACGCCGGTGAGGTTATCATATCTTCCGCCTCCGCAAATGCTGACTTTGAGATCTCCGGTATCCGATTTTACTTCGATAATAGTGCCTGTATAGTAATTCAGCCCGCGGGCTAAGGTGGCATCAAGTGTCAGTTTGGCATTTCTTAAGGAGGTAGGAATGTTGTCCAGGATGTATTTTAACTCCTCCGCTCCTGTTGTGCCATTCTCATTTTTTAAACACTCTTTTATCCGGAGAACGTAATTTTCGGCTTCTCCGCTGATGGAACAGACATTCATCAATGCCTCTACGCCTTCGGGTGTCATCCCGATAGATTTCAATTCATTCCGTACGGAATCCGCACCGATCTTTTCCAGTTTATCAAGAATAACAGTTATTTCAATGAATTTATCGCGGAGACCGGCGTATTCCGCCAGTCCTGCAAGAATCTTCCGGTGATTGAGCTTAATGGTTACCGGAATCCGGAGTGCGGAAAACACATCATCTATTATTTGAAGCAATTCGATTTCGTTTAAGAGCGAATCGCTCCCGATAACATCTGCATCGAACTGATAAAATTCACGGTAACGTCCTTTCTGCGGCCGATCGGCTCTCCATACCGGCTGCACCTGAAATCTCCTGAATGGAAATGCGAGTTCATTCCGGTTCATTACCACATATCTTGCAAAGGGCACTGTCAAATCATAGCGCAATCCTTTCTCTGTGATTTCCTTCCTCTGAAGTTCACCTTTTGAATCTTTGATCTTTTCGAGTACCGGTCCTGAGTTCAGTATCCGGAACAATAATTTATCCCCTTCTTCGCCATATTTTCCCTCCAGTGTTGAGAGATTTTCCATTGCGGGAGTCTCAATCTGTTCGAATCCGTATTTCTCGTAAATAGCGCGAATGGTGCTGAGGATGAAATTCCTCTTCGCCATTTCTCTGGCTCCGAAGTCCCGCGTTCCCGATGGTATGCCTGGTTTCATTTTATACTGCCAGTTTCTTATAACGGATCCGTTTTGGCTGCACATCTCCCAGCCTTTTCTTTTTATTCTCTTCGTATTCAGAGTAAGATCCCTCATACCAGTATACAGCGGATTCTCCTTCAAAGGCAAGAATGTGTGTACATACCCTGTCGAGGAACCAGCGGTCGTGTGAGATGATGACTGCACAACCGGCAAAATTCTCCAGGGCTTCTTCCAGCGCCCGGAGTGTATTCACATCGAGATCGTTCGTTGGTTCGTCCAGCAGCAGCACGTTGGCTTCTGTTTTAAGTGTGAGTGCCAGGTGCAGACGGTTTCTTTCCCCGCCGGAGAGTACACCGCATTTCTTGCCCTGATCGTTACCTGAAAAATTAAACCGGGATATATAGGATCTTGAATTGATGGGTTTTCCACCCACCAGAATGGTCTCCGTTCCCCCGCTCAGAATTTCATAAACGGTTTTTTCCGGATCTATGTCTGTGTGCGCCTGATCAACGTATCCCACCTTAACGGTTGGGCCGATTTGGAAAGAGCCTCTGTCGGGTTTCTCTTGTCCCATGATCATACGGAAAATAGTGGTTTTTCCTGCTCCATTCGGTCCTATAATTCCAACGATTCCTGCAGGTGGGAGTTTAAAGCTAAGGTCTTCATAAAGTACTTTATCCCCGAATGATTTCGCCACGCCTTTCGCCTCTATCACTTCATTACCAAGTCGTGGCCCGTTTGGAATAAAGATCTCCAGTTTTTCTTCCTTGCTCCTGACATCTTCGCCGAGCATCTTTTCGTAGTTCTGTAAACGTGCTTTTTGTTTGGCCTGGCGGCCACGCGCACCCTGCCGTACCCATTCCAGCTCCCGCTGAAGTGTTTTCTGACGCTTGCTCTCCGTTTTCTCTTCCTGCCGCAAACGTTCCTGCTTTTGTTCCAGCCAGGAGGAATAATTTCCCTTCCATGGAATACCTGCCCCGCGGTCCAGTTCCAGGATCCACCCGGCAACATTATCCAGGAAGTACCGGTCGTGTGTAATGGCGATCACCGTGCCTTTGTAATTCTTTAAATGCTGTTCCAGCCAGTCTACCGATTCTGCGTCGAGGTGGTTCGTGGGTTCATCCAGCAATAAGATGTCCGGTTCCTGAATCAGCAGCCTGCATAGTGCCAGCCGGCGTCGCTCTCCTCCGGAAAGATTCTTTACAGGTGTACCTGATTCCGGGCAGCGCAGTGCATCCATCGCAATCTCCAGCCGGTTGTCCAGGTTCCAGAGATCATGCTGTTCGATGAGTTCGGTAAGCCTGGCCTGGCGGTTGATTAATTTCTCCATCTCCTCATCGTTCATCGGTTCGGAGAATTTATTGTTCACTTCTTCATATTCTTTCAGAATGTTCACGTGTTCAGCCGCACCTTCCCGCACAATTTCGATCGCCGTCTTGTTGTCATCCAGTACAGGTTCCTGTTCCAGAAGTCCGATGGAATAGCCGGGAGAAAAGTGCACTTCACCCTGAAAATTTTTCTCTGTCCCGGCGATAATCCGCATGAGGGTCGACTTTCCTGAACCATTCAATCCCAGGATGCCGATTTTGGCTCCGTAATAAAACGAGAGATAGATGTCCTTGAGTATGGTCTTACCGGTGCTGAGTGTCTTGGACACATTCACCATCGAAAAAATGATCTGCCTTCCTTCTGACATGTGTAGAGTAATTGATTATCAACTAATTCCGACTCAATTTAACGCATCGGGCCGACGAAGATACGAAGAAAAAAAGGTGCTTACTGAGGGAAATAAAGCGGATACTTTTCGTTGTACTTTCTCAAGAAGAGAAAGGCAGATTTCTTTTTCGCGGATTTGGAAAGTGCCTGCCATTCCTTCAGCAGTGCATCATCTCTCTGGAGAACGAATTCGATCGCTATCGGAGTGAAGGGCATTGTTTTTCCCATTAGAATATCTATCATGAACTGCTCCTGTGCATAACCTGGCTGGGTATTTACCCCAAGGTTATATGGGTCGTGCTGGTATGTGGTGTTATTGACATAGGCCGTAAAATGGCACAAGGAACCAATGACCACCAGGCGGTTAAATTCCCGCCCGTGGTTAACGAATACAATGCCTCCGCGGGAATAGCCCCATACAGCAGCGGTTTTTACTGTTATGGCAGAGTCTTTTTCATTGCGGTAGGTAAGCGTGGTCTTTTGAAGTACTTTTTGTAAAAATCCGGGATCTGTTTTTTCATAACCGCTAACGATGCGGTCGGTGTGAAGGGGGGTCTGTTTCCGGAATTGTTCAAAAGACAAATACACACCTTCCCTGAAAGTAAATTCCTTGCTGTATTTTACAGAGTCACCTTGAGCGGAGACACACAGAGAAAACAGCAATAGCAGCAGGAGAGGGGTCGTTTTCATTTTATTTTCAGTCGCTGGCGGATTGCTTCGTAGGTTATCACAGAAACGCTGGCGGCCACATTCAGCGAGTCATTCTTTCCCAGCATGGGAATCCGGATGGGAATGCCGATGGCATCCCAGGCTTCCGATAATCCCTCGTGTTCCGTTCCAAATATGAAGGCGGAAGCGGCCGTGAGATCCTGTTCAAAATAGTTCTTAGAAGCTTCGGGTGATGCGGTAAAGCAGTTCAGTTTATTTTCGGTGAGCCACTGTTGCGTTTCATGCAATCCGGCCACACCTATTTTGCGTGTAAAAACACACCCCACGCTGGACCGTATCACGTTGGGGTTATAAAGATCTGTCCGCGGGTCGCAGATCAACAGTGCATCTGCATTACAACCGTCAGCAATGCGTAAAACAGCACCGAGGTTCCCCGGCTTTTCAACGCGTTCCAGCACGATCACCAGGGCTGATTTGCCCGGCTTCAGGTTGCTGAGCGAATGGTCAGGAGTGCGAAAGACAGCGATCACTCCGTCGGTGTTTTCCCGGTAGGCGATCTTCTCAAATGCGGTAGCACTGATCTCGAAGTAGCGGTCTTCCGTAACTGATGGAACCGGGCTTCCCAATTTTGTACAATGGTAGAATTCCAAAAGTTCATAACCTGATTCCAGCGCAAGATCAATCTCTTTTCTCCCTTCCGTCACAAAAGCACCTTGTTCCCGGCGTTCAGAGGAGCGTTCATAGAGACGCAGGAGGTTTTTGATCCGGTGATTCGTGGGAGAGGAAATATACATCCGGGCAAAAGTACAAGAAAGGACGCAGATTCTATTCGTAACTTCGCACCAGATCATCCAATGACAGCGATTCATAGATACCTCTCTCTGGTCAGGTTCTCCCATACCCTATTTGCAATGCCGTTTGCACTCATCGGTTTTTTTCTGGCCAGGGAGTCCGTAGAAGGCGAAGTAAGTTACTGGCTTATCTTAAAGGTGATCGGATGTATGATTCTGGCAAGAAATGCAGCGATGGGATTTAACCGGTATGCCGATCGGGCGATTGACGCGCAGAATGTGCGAACGATGGTCCGCGAAATTCCTTCAGGCGCAATTTCTGCCCGGGGTGCATTATGGTTCGTGCTCTTGAATGCCACGGGTTTTGTTGCCCTGACGTGGTTTATTAATCCGATTTGCTTTTACCTCTCGCCGGTGGCATTGGTAGTGGTACTGGGATACAGCTATACCAAGCGTTTTACTTCACTTTGTCATTTTGTACTTGGCCTGGGTCTGGCATTGGCCCCTATAGGAGCCTGGCTGGCAGTAACCGGATATTTTGATCTTCTTCCACTGCTGTTCTCCTTCACTGTACTGTTCTGGGTGAGTGGTTTTGATATGATTTATGCTCTGCAGGACGAGGAATTTGACAAGGGAAAGGGATTGCATTCTATCCCCGCGGCTCTGGGGAAAAAAGGTGCGCTTCGCTTGTCCGTATGGATGCATGTGATCTCCGTGATCTCGCTGCTCATCGCCGGGGTTATTGCTTCCATGGATATGTGGTATTGGATGGGAACAGCCGTGTTCACCGGGCTTCTGGCTTACCAGCATACCCTGGTGAAGCCCGATGACCTGAGCAAAGTGAACATCGCCTTTTTTACAACTAACGGAGTGGCCTCTATCCTCTTTTGCGTTTTTGTTATGTTGGAGCTGTACGCATGACATACATCTTTCGAAAATATGAAGGAGGATTTTGTTAATGGCTGCAAGCGGCTTAGGACTGCATTCCTGTTTTGTGTATTTTAGTTTCAGGCAGGTCGAATACAGGGCGGAGAGAAAGGTTTTTTCCGACACGAACCGGGTACCGATTAACCTCTCTGGAGGTGTATGTCGAGGTTATGAAGCTAAACTTCCGGGAAAAAGAGGATCACTCTGATTTCTTAACCTTTTTTCTTCGCACCCGCATATTCAGCAGTTCCACCAGGAAAGCAAAGGCCATGGAGGAGTAAACGTACGGCTTCGGTACATGTACATCAAAGGACTCCAGTACCAGCAGGAAGCCGATCATGAGAAGGAAAGCAAGCGCAAGCATCTTCACCGTGGGATGCCTGTTGATGAAATCAGAAACCGACTCGGCAAAAATCATCATGATCACCATGGAAATGATCACAGCCCCTATCATAATGTAAACATTATCAACAATTCCCACTGCCGTGAGAATGGAATCAAAGGAGAAAACCATGTCAATCAGGACGATTTGAAGAATAATAGACAGGAGGGAAGGAATGTTGATTTTTTTCTCCTCCTCCGTGTCATCCGATGATTCAATCTTTTCGTGAATCTCACTCACCGTTTTTGCCAGCAGGAAAATACCGCCGCAGAAGAGAATAATATCTCTCCCTGAAAAACCGATATCAAACAGGGTGAAAAGATCATCCTTCATCGAAATAATCCAGGTAATCCCAAAGAGCAGTCCAACCCTCATCAACAGGGCGAGGATCAGGCCGGTGAAGCGTGCCTTTTTCTGTTCCCGCTTACCCGGTAGCCTCCCGGCGATAATGGAAATGAAAATGATATTATCAATTCCCAGAACGATCTCCAGCAATGCCAGAGTGAGGAGGGAGATCATTCCGTCGATAGTAAAAATTTGCGCTATTTGGTCCATATAGTTTATCAGGATTACAAAATTACACTTTACTCCGGTAGCCCGGATTATTTTTTTCTAACTGATTATCAATCAGATAGAAATTATTTTAGTACTATGTATTGCATGGTAACATACAATAGCTATATCTTTGCATTGTATTCGACAGTGTTTAACATAGAACTAAAACGAGATTCATGAATATAGAGAACACAAAGGCGCAGATGCGGAAGGGGGTGTTGGAGTTCTGCATTCTTTCGATACTCTCAGACGGCGATGCGTATCCGACAGAGATCATTGAAAGAATGAAGGTAGCACGGCTGGTGGTAGTGGAAGGAACCTTGTATCCCCTGCTCACTCGGCTTAAAAACATGGGACTGCTCAGTTACCGGTGGGAGGAATCTTCATCGGGACCGCCCAGAAAGTATTATCGGCTGACTGAACTGGGCGGGCAGTTTCTCAAAGAACTGGAGCAGACCTGGGACGAGTTAGTAAACTCCGTACACACCGCCACCAGGAGAGATAATCGTAAAGATGCGACCGGAACAGCAACTGACCAAAACAGTAATCCTCAACCCTAAATCAACGGAACCATGAATAAAACTGTAACAATAAACGTAAGCGGCATTGTTTTCCACATAGAGGAAGATGCCTATGACAAGCTCAGCAAATACCTTGGCACAATCAAAAGTTATTTCAAGGATTCGGAGGGGCGTGATGAAATAATGGCCGACATAGAGGCACGCATTGCTGAGCTGCTGAAGGAAAAGATCGGTGCCGGCCGTCAGGTTGTTTTAACCGCGGACGTGGATCATGTTATCTCTGTGATGGGAAAACCGGAAGATTACGCTTCCGGCGGGGAAAAGGAGGATACCGAGGGGGAAAAGCCGGAGGAAGTAATTGACTTCAGCAAACGGAGAAGGAGAGTATTCCGCGATCCGGACAGTCGTGTGTTGGGGGGTGTGTGCGGAGGTATCGCCAACTATTTCGATATGGATCCGCTCTGGCTGCGTTTGTCGCTTGTAGTATTCACCATTTTCGGAGGTGCAGGTGTATTGGTTTATATTATCCTCTGGATTGCAATCCCCGAGGCGAAAACCACAGCGGAGAAGCTTGAAATGAAAGGAGAAAAGGTGAATATTAATAATATCAAAAAAACAGTAGAGGAAGAATTAGGACATCTGAAGAAGAAAGGGAAGGAAATGGAGGAGGACCTGAAAAATTTTTCGGGTCCCGAAAACAGGCAAAAGGTGAAGAACGGGGTGGATAAGTTCCTGGAATTTTTGGCCAGTGTAGGAACATCATTCCTGACCGTATTCGGAAAGGTATTCGCAATCGCCCTGATTATTATCGGCGTGCTTTTTACCGTCGGTTTATTCACTTCTGTTTTCGGGATCTCCAATTTCGGATTGTCCAATGCCCCGGGCTGGATCGAGTCTGTGTTTACCTCTGCAGGTGATTATGAGCTGGCAGTAGTAGCCGCACTGCTCACATTGGGTATTCCTTTCATGATGCTCATCTACGGTGGGTTTCGTTTACTGCTGGGCATCCGGGAGAAAAACCGTCTCCTGAGTGTGGTTGCGCTGATCCTTTGGGTGGTGGGTATAGGAATCGGAATCTATTCCGGAGTAAGTCTGGGAACCGATTTCAGGGAGAACGGGCGGGTGAAGGAGGTATATACACTGAATACATCCTCGGATACTCTTTTTCTCAGAGGGATACTCCCCACAGAAGATGAGATGGAAGGCATAGACGGTGAGATCAGGGATGTACGTCACAAGGGGAATAATAAAGACTGGGATTTTATGAACATGAACGGGGAAAAAATCCGGTTTGGTTTTCCCGATCTGACCGTTGAAAAAGCGGATGGCGATTCATTCCAGATTGAAATCATACGAACGGCACGGGGCATAGATAAGAAGGATGCGCTGAACCGGGCAAGAAACATTCTCTACAAAGCGCCTGGCATTACCGATTCAGTTGTGGAGTTTTATTCTGTATCGGAGTTTGACCGTTCCAATAAGCTGCGTGCACAGGATGTGAAGATCATCGTTCGGGTACCGGTAGGAAAATCCGTCTTCCTGTCCAAAACTCTTTCCCATCTTCTCTATGATGTGCCGAATGTACATGACCTCTGGGACGAGGACATGTTGAATCATACGTGGAACATGACAACAGAGGGACTGGATTGCAGGAATTGCGAAGGCCTGGATATACACGGAGAGAGGGTTCGGGTAGGCAAGGGGGAGGTTCATCTAAAAAAGGGCAATGAGGAGATCCATATTAAGGATGGTGAGATCAGGATCAAGAAGCTGGATTCTACAGATGAAAAGCACAAAGAGAAAAAGGAAACGGAAAAGACCACATCCGTAGGTTTTCCGGATTTAAACGGACAATTCAGGATAGGTATTCCCTTTGTGGGTTTGGGTTGGGGTATTTAAATATTGGCCTGTCCGGTTCACCCTGCTGCTAAGGCGGCAGGGTTTATTTTTTTTCCTCTTTTTCATCCGGGTGATAGTCCAGTTGACCACCCCACAGCCGCATTTGGTTCAGGCACCAGGCTTGTCTTGTGCGCAGGTACCCGCCCGGTTTTCCGGCATTATACCGGCGGGGGTTGGGAAGCACAACAGCCAGAAGAGCGGCTTGTTCCCTGGAGAGTGCGAGGTTGCTTTTTTTAAAAAAGATCCCTGCCGCCGCTTCAGCGCCGTAAATGCCGTTCCCGAACTCTATCGAGTTGAGATATACTTCCATGATTCGCTCTTTGCTCCAGAACACCTCTATCAAAAAGGTGAAATACACTTCAAACCCTTTCCTGATCCACCCTCTGCCCGGCCAGAGAAATACATTCTTGGCGGTTTGCTGGGAAATAGTGCTGGCGCCCCGCTTTTTCTTATGTGTTTTATTATGTTTGATGGCTTTTTCGATCGCCACACGGTCGAACCCAAAATGCAATATAAAATTCTGATCCTCGGCACATACTACTGCCAGTTGGAGATGAGGGGAGATCTGATCAAGCGAAACCCAGTTGTGTTCCAGGCGAATTTGTTTTCCCTCCTGCTTTTGCTCGATACACCGGATGAGCATCAGGGGAGTCAGGGGTACAGGCACCCACCTGAACAGGATCACAGACAGTATGCTGAGAGCGAAAAAACCTACTGCCGTTTTCCAGGCAAAACGCCAGATTTTACCGGGCAGCCTTCTCATGTCTGATGTGAAAAAGGTTAACTTTAACACCAAAGATAGAAATAGAAGGATATGTTGCTGGCTCTTTTCCGGAGAATTACCTTATCTGGGGTAAGAAAATATCAGGATGCAGACACCATGCGCCGTGTGCTGCTTATCAATCAGTTTACCTGGCTGGGTGCAGGCTTTCATCTTGTCGGTATCGTGTTCAGCCTGATCCTGGGTCAATTTGCAATGGCGTATATCCTGGGAGGAACTGTCATCCTATACGTCGTTTCTATTTTCTCCGTAAAGGCCGGGCGGTCCATCCTCGCTGTTTCTCTGCAGATCGTTGCGTGTTCTGTGGAAGTTCTTTGCGGTAACCTGATGTATGATGTTGGCGGAATGATATTCCTGTATTATTTCCCGCTGGTGATGAGCGTGGTTTTTCTTTTAAATCATGATGGTGAAAGCAGGTATATGTATTTTAATTTTGGATTCCTGGCAACGTCTGCCGTGTCTTCCATTCTTTTGCTGAATTTAAATATTCATATCGGGATTGAATTGTCCGCACGGATGATCCGGGATGCCGCCATATTAAACACGGCACTCAGTTCCTTGCTTACTATTTCTATTTTGTTGCTGTACCTCGATTTTAACAGAAAAGCTCAGAAACGACTGGAGAAAATCATACGCGAAAGGGAACTTCTGCTGGCTGAAGTACACCACCGTGTCAAAAACAATCTGGCTATTATTTCCGGATTGCTGAATCTGCAAAAGAATATGCTTTCAGATAAAGGAATGCAGCAGGTTTTGGAGGATTCGCGTTCACGCGTCGCCTCCATGGCACTGATCCATGACAGATTATATAAGAACCGCTCTTTCAGTTCGATTGATTTTGATTCTTATGTAAAGAATTTGCTTGATGAGATCGAAAGAGGGTATGGGTTGCGCAAGAAAGTAAAGCGGGATTTACGCATTATAAATGTAAACCTGGATCTCAATTCATCCATTCCCTGCGGACTGATTCTAAACGAGCTTGTTACAAACTCCTACAAACATGCATTCCGCAAGTCTGAAGGGGCAGTTTTTCTTGAAATACTTCAGACAGGGAACCATGTGAGCTTTCATTATGCAGATAATGGCCCCGGAGCACCCAATGTTGAAGGAATAACGGAGTCAGAATCCCTCGGAACAACCATTATTACTTCTCTTGTGGAACAACTGGAAGGAACCTTTCGCTTCTATAACGACGATGGCTTGCATTTCGTAATGGAATTCGAGTTTAAAAGCAGAAAAGCCGCATGAAGGAAAGACTGAACAGCGTGCTAAGCAAAGGGGTGACTTTTTATTCAACCTCCGAGGAGCGAAGAAGCGTGTACGTGCTGAATCAGTTTCTGATGCTTGCATTTATTTGTATTGCCGCCTCCATGATCACGAATGCCATCATTGATACATCTTTTATTAGTTTGTACTACGGTATTCCCTCCTTGATCGTACTGGCGGCAGTAGCAGCCCTGAATATCAGCGGCTATCTGTATGCTGCGATGGTGTTGCTCTTTGTCAGTTTGAATGTATTAGTCGGGGTTTTTACCGTTGGCCTGGGAATTAGAGGGCTGGCGTACCTTTATTTTTTTCCTATGATGCTCGTCCAGATGTTCATGTTCTCCAATGAAAGGGTGGCGTCAATATTTTATTTTCTCTTTGGAATGACTGTCTTCTCGGGCATTGCCACTGTTTGGTACGCACTTACACATCCTCCGTTCACGCATGCGCTGTTTCTGGAGATTGCTCACACCTCGCCATACCTTAATCTGTCACTTTGTTTCATAATGACCGGATACATGGTAATGGCTTTTATGCGTATGCAACGCCAGAGAGAAAAGCATCTGCAGGTGATGGTTAGCGACAAGCAGACGCTGCTGAGCGAAGTTCACCATAGAGTTAAAAACAACCTTGCAATCATCTCTTCTCTGCTTAATCTCCAAAAGAATTCCGTAGAGGATGCGGCGGTGCAGCGCGCACTGGACGACAGCCGTAACCGTATTTATACCATGGCACTGATCCATGAAAAGCTCTACAAAAACCAAACTTTTTCCTCTATTGGCTTCTTTGATTATGCCGACAGCTTGCTCCGGGAGTACATTCGATCGTCCCTCAAAACCCGAATCAGCCCTCAGATCCGGATTGACGGGATCAGCCTGGTGCTGGGTCAGGCTATTCCCTGCGGACTGATTCTGAACGAACTTATCACAAATTCCATCAAACATGGGTTCCGTGAGAGGAAAGAGGGGGAGATCAGCATTGGAATGTTTCGGGAAAGCGGACGAATTGTTTTTGAGTACAGTGATAATGGTAACGGGGTTTCAGACATACAAAAGCTGAAGGAGCAGGAAACCCTGGGAATGACTATTGTTTATTCACTGGCTGAGCAGCTGGGCGGCACTCCCGAGTTTCACGGAGAAACGGGGTTCCGGTTCAAACTCTCCTTTCCAGAGGAATTTGAGAAGAACCTGCCTGCTTAACATTTATTAAGACCGCTCATCCGATGGGTTTCCGGCTTACCCGCAGGATAACCTATCTTTGTGGCCATGAAAAAATCCGGTGCCATTTTACTTCTCTGCCTGTTGGGTGTTTTCTCAAAAGCGCAAATACCAAATATGGGAGGTATGGGCGGGAAAAACATGAACGTGGGAAGGTTTTACGGCAGGGTAGTGGATTCGCTTTCCGGAAAACCGGTGGAATTTGCGGTTGTTCAGTTGCACGGAATGAAATATGATTCCGCATCCAAATCCATGAAGCCGGCGATCCTCGGGGGGCAACTTTCGGAAGGTAATGGTGATTTTTCCATCGAAGGGCTGCCTCCGTTCGGACAATTTACGCTCAAAATCATCGCCTTGGGTTATAAGACGTATGAGCAGAAAGTATCCTTCAACTTAAACATGCAGCAGATGGGAAAGGATGCTCAATCGGGAAACTGGCAAAACGCCCTGAACAATGTGGATAAGGATCTCGGAAATATCAAGATCAGTCCGGATGTTAAGCAGTTTAAGGAGGTGGTGGTAGACGGCTCTGATCCTGAAGTGGAGCTGAAGTTAGACCGTAAAGTTTATAATGTGGAAAAGAACCTCAGCGCGGCAGGTGGTACTGCAGAGGATGTGATGAAGAATGTACCGAGCGTGAATGTGGATATGGATGGGAATGTCACTATGCGCAATTCTACTCCGGAAATACTCATAGACGGCAAACCGACCACACTCACCCTTGACCAGATTCCAGCTGATGCCATTGCCAGTATTGAGGTAATCACAAACCCTTCTGCCAAATTTGATGCTTCAGGCGGCGGAGGCGGTATCTTGAATATCATTCTAAAAAAGAACCGGAAACCGGGGTATAACGGCAGTGTGCGGTCTAACGTAGATTCCCGCTTAGCGTTCGGGGGCGGACTGGATATGAATATTCGTGAAGGGAAATGGAATTTCTTCGTTAATACTCATGGAAATAAGCGCAATTCATTGAGCACAGGCAGCACCGACCGTTTCAATCTTATCGGTTCTCCACTTACGAACGTGTACCAGGAAAGTGAGAGTGAAAACAAGGGCTTTTTTGGTATGGGCCGGATGGGCATAGACTGGTTCATCAACAACCGGAATACATTAACCCTTTCAGGCAATATAGTCAGCGGTTCCTTTCTGCCAGAGGATGTACTTTCCTATCGGACCGATACCCTCTTGTCGTCAGGTATTGTGTCCTCTTCCTATGACCGCCACTCCGATACGCGAAGAGCATTTATGAATTACGGGGGATCTTTGCAGTACAAGCATCTTTATGCCAAGGCAGGGAAGGAGCTGACAGCGGATCTGCATTATAACAGGAGTACTTCTTCGTCCGGCGGCGATTATTACACTACGTATTTCGATCAGTTTGCAACGGAATTATACCGTCTCCAGCAAAAATCAGACGGTGGAGGGGAAAATGAGTTTATTACAGTGCAAACGGATTTTGTGAACCCCATTTCTGATAAGCGGAAGCTGGAGGCAGGAGTGAAGACCTCTTTTAAGGAAATGTGGAACTATAGCCGGAATTATAACGTGGATGTTGCCACCGGAGCTGAAACCTTTCTTGGAACCCAAAGCATGAATTACCGGTTCTTTGATCAGATTTATGGCGCATATGTCACTTATGGCAGTCAGCTCAAAAAAGTCGGTTATCAGCTGGGATTGAGGGCGGAGGCCTCTTATTACAAAGGGGAGTTGGTAGACTCAACGCTGCCGCCTTTTTATATCGAGTATCCAATTTCGGTTTTTCCTACCGCCTTTCTGACCTATCAGATCAACTCCAAACAAGACCTTCAGTTCAGCTACACACGGAAGATCTCGCGCCCGGGATTTTTCCAACTCATACCGTTCACAGATTATTCGGATTCCCTGAACCTCAGCCGGGGCAATCCGGGTCTGCTGCCAGAATTTACCCAAAGCGTGGAATTGAATTATATGAACCAGTTCAGTAAAGGAAACAGCCTGATGGCCTCTGTTTATTTTAAACATACGAACGACCTTATGACGCGGTATCAGACCTATGAATACGACTCCGTTCTTATGCAGTCCGCAATCATTAATACATATCGCAATGCCGACTGGAGTTATTCATACGGACTTGAAATGAATTTCAAGAAAACCATTAAATCCTGGATGGATTTCAGTATCAATGGAAATATTTACAATTCATTTGTTAAAGGGGATAATATTGATTCCTTGCTTACAGGTGATTTGATTTCCTGGTTCGTGAAAGTGAATACGAATTATAAATTGCCAAAGAACTTCAGTATGCAGTTATCGGGTCGTTATTTCTCAAGAACAAAACTATCCACGGGAAGCAGTGGAAGAGGGGGCGGTGGCTCATATGGTCAGGGCGGAGGAATGAGCGGGATCATGTGGGGTAGCAATCCGGCAACGGCTCAAGGATATACCGAACCAAGCTGGGAGGTTGAAGCATCCGTCCGGTATGAATTTATGAAAGAGAAGCGGGCCAGCCTGACCCTTTCCGTCAGTGATATTTTCCGCAGCCGGGTGAATGCCACCTGGTCCGAATCAGCCTACTTCAAACAGTCAACGGAGAAGCTCCGCGATGCGCAGGTGTTCAAGCTGGCTTTCAGCTACCGTTTTGGGAAATTTGATGCTTCCATTTTCAAACGCAAGAATATGAAGATCAATACGGATGGGATGGATGGCGGGGGCGGTATGTAACTTCGGATTGAGCTACCCTTCGATACGGATACACCGGGATGGACAATGCCGGACCACGGTTTTCTGTTTTGCTCTCTCTGCTTCTTCCAGCTTTTTGTAAAGGATGTCTTTTTTACCGGTTGCTCCAACCAATGTAGCTTTCCCGTCCTTACGCGACATTTTCCAGTTCGCAGGATCCAGCTCAGCACAGGCATTGCAGCCTATGCATTTGTTTCGCTGATGAAAAACTCTGATCATGAAGGATCCTGAACCAGCTTGTATAATTTGTCGGACGGACGAATGCGGGCCGGAACTTTAAAGGTGATGAGGCCGCCTTTGCCGGCTTCTGTTGCTATTGCCCCATCGAGGCGCAGACCGTTCACGGTAGTTTCAATATAGCCCGTGGTGGGTCCGGTAATCATTACCGGATCATTTTCGCGCAGTGTATGGGTTTCTATTACAAACTCGCCTACGCCAATGCCGGGGTAATATTTCCTTCCTTTGCCGATATAAACTTTACGCTGCGTAGCAAGCGACCCATCGCTTTTACTCCATTCGCCAATCTCCTTACCCATGAAATATCCTTCCCAGAAACCGCGGTTGAAAACAGAAGCGAGCTGTTTCATCCACTCTTCTTTTTTATCCTGAGTAAAGCATCCCTGCCGGATGGCGTCGATCGCCTCGCGGTAACATAATGTAGTTTTATATACATAATCCGCCGAACGGCCGCGACCTTCAATTTTAAAAACGGACGCACCGCTGCGCATGAGCTGATCAAGGAAGGGAAGAGTGCATAGATCCTTCGCCGACATAATGTATTCTCCGTCTACCTCCAGTTCCATTCCCGTTTCTTTGTCTGTTACTATATACTCTCTCCGGCAGTTTTGAACACAGGCGCCGCGGTTGGCAGAAGCATTGTGCGAGTGCAAGCTCAGGTGACATTTTCCGGAAACAGCCATACAAAGAGCTCCATGTGCAAAAATCTCGATACGAACTGGTTTTCCCGACGGTGCAAGAATATTTTTTTCATGTATCCCCTTTACAATCGCTTCCACTTGCTGCAAGGTAAGCTCCCTGGATAATACCATTACTTCAGCGAATTTCGCGTAGAAGGCAACGGTCTCAAGATTCGTGATATTGCATTGGGTGGAAATATGTACCGGCAGACCTTTTTGATGCGCATAGGAAATGGCTGCAATATCAGAGCAGATTACGGCGTCAATGCCGGCACTTTTGGCGGCATCTACGATCGTACGCATGTATCGGAGATCGTGCTCATACATGATGGTGTTGAGTGTAAGACAGGCGGAAACATTTTTTTTATGGCATTGATCTGCAATAGGTGGAAGATCGCTGATCTCAAAACCATCAACGGCACCGGCACGCATATTGAGTTGATCCACTCCGAAATAGACAGCGTCGGCTCCGGCCTGCAGTGCGGCAGTCAGGCATTCAAAGTTTCCGGCAGGAGAAAGTAATAACGGCGAAGCCGGGGTGTCGGCATGTCCTGCAGGTATGCCGGATTTTATAGCGTCTGAAGTGTGCAAGGGGGTCCGTTTGCATTGCAAATTTACGGATTTCAGCGGAACATCAGACGGATGCCGCCCCTGTGTTCCGGATATTCCTTTAATTGCCTAAATTTGAAGAATGAAAACGATCTCCCTGTTCTTTGGCCTGTTGATAACGGGAATTCTTTTTTCCCAGCCCTATAATAACGACGGCGACACATTGTTCGCATCTTCCTTTATTCATGAGATTCGCTTTAATTTTTATCATCCTGCTTATTATGATTCTCTTATGCTATCCCATACCACCGACACCTATTATGTGTGCGACATGGTATTCGACGGGGTGACTTTCCCGACTGTAGGAGTAAAATTCAAAGGAAATTCCTCCTTTAATATCCTCAGTCAGAAAAAGTCTATGAAGGTGGATCTGGATTACATTATCCCTTCCCAGGACCTTGACGACTTGAACAAATTCAACCTGAATAATCTATATCATGACCCTACCTGCCTGCGGGAAAAACTAATGGCAGATTTTCTCAACCGGAATCAGCTCCCCGGACCCAGGGTAACCTATGCCAAGGTGTATTATAATAATGTTTACTGGGGATTGTACACACTGGTGGAGGAAGTCAATAAGGATTTTCTCGACGGCTGGTTCAACGACAAGAGAGGAAATCTGTTTAAGGGAGATCCCAGCGGCGATCTCAAATGGATCAACAGCAGTCCTTCTTCTTACTACAACAAGTACGAACTGCACACCAATGAAACGCAAAACGACTGGTCAGATTTGGTAGAATATCTTGACAAGATCAATAATTATTCGCTCAGCGGTATCCGGGATACACTGGACCGGTACATGGATGTTCCCGGATTTTTGAAGTACGAAGCTCTTTGTGATATTTTCGTTAGCTTGGATTCATATATCGGTAGCCGCCATAATTATTTTGTCTATCATGATTCAATTACGGATCGTTTTCGATGGGTGTTCTGGGATATTAACTCCTGTTTCGGGGTGTTCAACCAAAGCATGAGTGTGGCACAAATGGAAGGATTGAGCATGACCTATCTGGGCACTCCGCCGCAGGATCGTCCCCTGGCCTGGCGTTTGATGCAGGATCCCCTAACATTGCAGGAGCTGAGCTACTGGTTCTGTGTATTTCTTCAGGAGGACCAGTTTAGCAACACTGCGCTGGATCCGCGGATAGATAGTCTTTCGGATCGGATCCGTAATGATGTATATTCCGATCCGAATTACACATACACCAATCAGCAGTTTGAAGATAACCGTACGATAGTGGTGGCTGCTGATAATAAAAATTACCCCGGGCTGAAGCCTTTTATTGGGGCCAGGAGAGATACACTGACCTCACAACTGGCTGCTTACGGTTGCTATCTTGGTACTTCTTCAGAAGGGAACCCTGCCTTACTTAAGTTGTACCCCAACCCGGCTCACGATGGGGTAACGATTATTTACCCGGACGGACTTAATGAGGAAATGATTCCGCAACTGTTTGATCTGACAGGGCAATGTGTAAGGGAGTTTGCCAAAGTTCAAGCCGGTGAACAGAAAATACAAATTCCGGTTTCAGGCATTCGTCCGGGCGTTTATCTGCTGCGGATGGGTGGTGCGCGGGGTACAGTTCCGCTCAGATTAGTAATCTTCTGATCTTTTATTTTTTCATTCGTGACTGAATGTATTTTTCACTCGGAAGTAAGCTGCGCTGTATACGCCGCGCATAGTGAATGGAATCCAGGATCTCTTTTTGTTTTTCTTCTACCAGTTCCTTCTGTTTGGCAATAATTCGGTTATCGCGTTGCTTTTGTCGGTAAGCCCGGAAGGAAATAGCGGCCACCGAAAGCATCAGAAGAAAGCCTGTAATGCCTCCGTAAATGTACCAACGTTGCTGCTTTAGCTCCTGCTGATGCGACATTTCGCGTTTGGCTACCTCGGCGGCCTGACGTATACTATCAGCTTGCTGTTCTTTTTCAAAATCATAACGCATCTCCTGCTGTACCTGCTTTCTTGTGTTTTCTTCATTATTCATGCTGTCACGAAAAGCAATAAAAAGCATATAATTCCGAAGTGCAGAGCGGTAATTACCCTGCAGACTATCCAGAAACGCCAGACCTGAGTAAGACTCCCTGATCACCATTTTGGAGGAGATGTTCAGACCAATTTCAAGTCCTTTTTCAATATGTGACCTGGCATCTGCATACTTACCCATTTTAATCAGCAGGTTGCCGATGTTGTAATGGGAAGAAGCAATTCCGTTTTGGTCACCCGTTCCCTCGCGGATACGCAGAGATGATTTCAGATGCATTTCGGCCAGCGTGTAGTGCATTTTCTTTTGGATGCTGTCTTTCCCGGCCCACCCCATGTATAATGTTCCGATATTATTCATGGTGTTTCCCTGTTCTTTTCTGTTTCCTGTCTCCTCTACCAGTTTCAGTGAGAGTTTATACATGCGAAGAGCATCTTCATATTTTTCCAGCATTTTGTAAATGACGCCCAGATTGTTGTATACATTTGCCAATCCGTTCAGGTCATTCGTCTTCCGGAATAGGTTTTCAGCTTTTTCCAGCTCTGCGATCGCATTGGAGTATTCTTTCTGTGCCTGATAAATCAGGCTGATATTATTATGAGAAAAAGCCATTCCTGCTGTATCTGCGCATTTTTCACGATAGCGTAAACCAATTAAATGATTCTCAAGTGCATCAGGATAATTGCCCATGTCTTGCATAACCATAGCAATATTGTTATAAACGGCTCCGCAATTTTTTAGATCTCTGAGTTTTTTCCGGATGATGAGCGAAGCTTTTAGTTCATTCAGTGCCTTAGGATATTCTCCTTTATACCAGTAAACAACGCCCCGGTTATTCAGAGCACCGGCAAGCCCCCGCATATACTTCAGACTTCTCGACAGGTTCGCGGCAAGGGTTCCGTAATAAAGCGCAGAATCAAATTTACCCTTGATGGCCAGATGACGGGCGTACTGCGTGCATGCAATAACCGTTCCGGTGTCTTTTTTACCTGCCCTGATGATGCGGAGAAGGGAGTCTGCAGGACCACTGGTCAGGGAACAGTAAGAAGTGAGCATGAGAAGAAGCAAGCCTATTTTCATTTTTTTGATGGGATTTTCGAATGGATGTACTTCTCCGTTGGCATCAGACTATTCTGGATGCGTTTGGCATAGTGAATGGAATCCAGGATCTCTTTTTGTTTTTCTTCTACCAGTATTTTTTGATTTTCAATTTCTGATTTTTGCCTTCGTGTGACACGGAAGCGGTTAAATACAATGAGTAAAAACACACTCAGCAGCACCAGGCCGGCTACAGAAACGGTGAGAATGATCCTTCCACGGCTTTCCTCCGCATATTTTTCGGTTTCCAGGGCTTTGATTTGCAATTCTTTCCTTTCTGATTCAAATTCAGCGTGCAGCTGATTCATCTGCCTTCGGTTTTCCTCATTGTACACACTGTCTTTAAAAAGAAGGAGTTGTTTTAATATTCCTGCTTCCTGCGCATGGTCATTTTCTTTTCCTGCAATCTCAGCCTGATATTTGAGGATCTCGATCCGGTAAAGGTTCGAATTAATCCTGTTGGTCCAGTGCATGCTTCGCGCCAGGTAATCTTTTGCTTTCCTGTAATCTCCGAGTTTCAGATATGTTGCACCCAGATTGAGGGTTGAAAGGGCACACATTTCTTCATCGCCAATGTTTTCTTTTATTTCCAGGCACTTCTTAAAGTAGAAGACTGCACTGTCCGGAAGATCCAACTGCAGGTAGGTTTCCCCAAGATCGTTGTATGAATCGGCCAGTTCATTGGGGACATTTCTTTTCAGGCGAATGGTGATGGCTTTTTTCCGCCATTTGAGCGACTCATCGTAATTCCCGAGCTTAAGATAACAATTGGCCAGATTGTTATATGCGGATCCAAGAGAACGGCCATCCGAATTTTTCTCCGCCCTTCCGATCAGTTCATAAAAAAGCGGAATGGCGTCCTTGAATTTGTCAGCCTGAAGGTAAAGCAGGCCCAGGCTGTTGATAGATCGGTATTCCCATTCGTCATTTTTTACCAGCCGGGCAACGGCGAGTGCTTTTTTCTCCTCCGTCATTCCCTTGGCAAATTCACCGGTAATGAAGCAGGCATTTGCCAACAGATGATGCCCGTGGTACAAACCATGCGAATAACTAAGCTTTTTAGAAAGATCCAGTGCGCGGTTTGCATAAAAGATACTGCTGTCGGAAGAATTCCATCCGTAACGATAGGCCATGCTTACATATAGCCGAACCCTTGATGTGTCGTGATGTGCATTCCGGAGTTCCCTGCGCAGGGAGTCAAGGAGGGTATCTGCCTTTGCATGGAAAGAGGGGAACAAGGCCAGTAGCGGGACGAGTGGAAGCAGGTAAGGTTTCACCAATCAAACTTACTGATTTGTCCCGACTTTCGGTCATGTAATCCCAGGCTGCGCTGCGCTTTTGCTTATGGCAGTATTCATCCGGATTTAGTATTATTGCCATAGTCTGCGATAAAAAGGAAGCAATGTTCAACAGTATTCAATACGCGCGCGGAATCCAGCA
The DNA here is from genome assembly GCA_020852255.1 of Bacteroidia bacterium. Classification (NCBI taxonomy): domain Bacteria; kingdom Pseudomonadati; phylum Bacteroidota; class Bacteroidia; species Bacteroidia bacterium. Next base: position 23,836 of record JADZBD010000019.1, read on the forward strand.
TACATTGTTGCCCACACGGCAGTACATCAAGCGGGCAATGGAGCGATTAAAATCATAAGTAAAACACCATTCGTTGCGGTGTGTCGGAGCTATTGCTGAACGTTTAGCAGCATTTGACTGACGGAAGGCTCAATGGGAGTGTTTTAAATAATGCTGCTGTGCATCAATAGATATTCTTCCTCCAGGCTAATTGCACTACGAACTGCCGGGTAAGCCCATCGGTACGGGTCTTTCGGTTAACCACAGGACCAGCAACAAGAAATGTCAGATCGCTGGTTTTGTTCAATTTGAACACCGCGCTGGCATTTAAATTCAATGTCAGACCGGAAGAACCTGTGGCGGAAATTCGTATCCCGGAAGTGTCTATGTACGTGTCTTCCTGCAGGTGATAAATGCCAAGGGCTCCGGCGTTAAGCGTCGCTTTCTTTATTCTGAAGGAACGACTGATTCGAAAAATGGCGTCATCTGCCCGCTTCATCTGGTTCGACTCGAAGAAATTGTTATACACCTCTGCATCTTTCGCAAAGGGCTGGTGGAGGTACATGTTATTTGTTTCTGTAAAGGCGTGCTGATAACCCGCCGTGATCTCCCAACTCTTGTATGCGAACTTGATTCCTGTCAGAAGGTCGTAACTGCCGAGGCTGGTCTGGTAAGGCATGGGCAGAGGTCTGTTGTTCACCAACAGGTTAGCATCGTTGGTCGGAAACTTGCCTCCAAGGGTTAACACCAGATTTTTCTTGCGCTTTTCTATCAGGTAATAACTCAGGCTGAGTGTCAGATCGCCGGGCGCCTGCAGGCTTCCCAAATTACCATTCACAAAGGAATAGGGAATTTTGAGCTGAGCGAACATTTTCTGCTTATATAAACGTACGGTTCCTTCCAGTTGAAAAGTAAGAATGGAGGTGTTTCTTTCACCCGATCCATAGTGCACACCAAATACCAGCTGGTACCGGGGAAACCGGCTCACCACACGGTAAACAATTTTCGTCGTATCGGCGGAAGGACCATTCTCATAACCCGTTCCGGTCTGAATCTTTGTCAGCACATGCATTGAGGAATCCGGCTTCCCATCGGGGCCAATGCCAACATAGGCGTCTTCGAGTTCCAGTTTATTCAATGTGGTTTTATCGCTGGGGATCTCCTGATAATCAAATCCAAGGATACTCAGGCTGCCAACGGAGCATACGCCCCCATCGCTGCAACCTTGAGCGTTCGCACGCAAGGCCAGACAATAAAGACATATTCCAATAAGTAAACCAATGGCAGGGGTCCGCACCTCGTAAATCTAAGAAAAAGTTAGATAATCTGTGCGTGGAGCACCCTAAAAACGCCTTTTAATTTCCCATAAAACTCGGCACCCCCAACTTGTCGGCTGCCTCTCCGAACAGCCAGGCCAGGCGCACCTCATGGGTTCCGTTGGTATATCCCGACAAACCGGAGAGGGGGAGGTCGAACGAATATCCCAATCTCAGTTTTTTCATGATATTCATTTGCGTAATGAAAATCAGACCATCGCCGGTCCTGTAACTCACCCCAAGGTCGGCCAGATCTCTGTATGACCCGGCTATATGCACCTCACACTGAGCAGGTGCGCCATCTACATAACGGAAGACAAGCGCAGGTTTTACAAAAAATTTCTCCCCTGCTTTAATCTTTCCTGTGCTGTGGAGATAATAGTGTCGCTGGTATTGGGGAATATTGCTCAATGCAATGGATATGGGTGTTCCGCTTTTGTGCGAGAGCAGGTTTGGAACCGAAAACCCTGCCGTAAAATTGTCCAAATAAAAGTAAACCCCGGTGCCGGCGTTCGGAATGATTTTTCCCCGTACATCAGCACCGAAGTTGGCATCACCGGCATCCCAGACGGTCAATTCGGTCAGGCGACTGCTGTAATGACTGATCCCGCCGCGTAATCCCATACTGAGATACCCTTTCCCAATGAGCAGATGATAGGAGTAGAATGCATCCACATCGGTACGCCTGGATACCCCAATCACATCATTGATCACCGATCCGCCTAACCCAATTTTCTTTCCCTTCCAGGGTCCTTCTACGCTGAGGAATTGGGTCGAAGGGGTCCCGTCGAAATTAAGCCATTGCTTACGGTAAGTAGCGGATGCGGTCCAATAGGGCTGACTTCCCGCTGCCGCGGGATTCAGTAAAGCACCATTATACATGAATTGACTAAGTAGTCCTTCTTGCTGTCCGTACAAACACCCGTATACCGAGGCCAGTACGATTATTAACAATCTTCTCATTCCTTGTTTTTTTGCACAGTTCATCTCAAATCATTTTACATACCTGACCTCCACGTACCCCTTCCGCACTATATCCGCGTCGGGAATGGTGAGGATAACGAAGTAAGTTCCTTCAGGTACGTTTTCACCATTCATGTTCTCTCCCATCCAATTATTCTTATAGTTGTCGGTCTTGTAGATCAGGTTTCCCCAGCGATTAAATATCTCCAGGTGATTCACAGGATATTTTCCAAGTCCATGGATCACGAACGCATCATTAAGGTTATCCCCGTTCGGTGAAATGCCTTCTGGCATCTCAAGGGGAGGAAAGTCACTGATTTCCACTGTTAGTTGAATACTGTCCAAGCAACCCCATTGATTCGCAACAACCAGCCAAACAAGATAGGTGCCGGGAGCCCCATATGTATGGGACGGATTCATCATAGTCTCTGTATAATTGTCTCCAAAATTCCAGAGATATAATTCGGCTCCTGAGGATGTGTTGGTGAACTGGATTGTAGGATTGTTCATGTTCGTTGGCTGCGGTGAAGCAGTAAAGGACGCTACCGGCAATGGATAAATCGTAATGAGGTTCACAAGTGTGTCAGAGTTTGTACATCCGTTCGCGTCGGTAACCTGGTGAATGACGGTGTATGAACCGGCCTGATTGTAACACATCACCGGGTTCTGCATACTGGAAGTTGTGGATCCGAAATCCCAGAAATAAGTCACGCCGACGGTGGTGGAGGTAAAACTTACGCAGTGAGGCTCACAGCCATCCGGGTCGCTGACCGAAAAAGTGACTAATGGTAGTGGATTAACGCTTATGATCACACTATCAGAGCGTGTACAACCGTTGGCATCCGTAACCATAACCACATATTGGGTTGTAACTGTAGGATTAACGCTGATACTCATTCCAGGCCCACCTGGACTCCACTGATAGCTGTAGGTACCAACTCCACCTGTTGCTGAAGCGGTGAGCAAGATGCTGTTGCCGGTACAAATAGCCGAGTCGTTACCGGCTCCCGCCAAAAGCACATCGGGCAGATTAATAGCGTAATTGACCGAGATGCATCCCAGTGAGTCGCGTACAACAATTGTATGGGTTGTTCCCACAGTTAAACTATCCGAGTAGTCTCCAAAGGAATTATAGGTATTCCCACCATCGAAGGAAACCTGATAACTTCCACCTGCTCCCCCGGCTGGAATAACAGTCACCGGCGTAAAACTGGTGTTTAATGGATAACAAAGCGCATAATTCACGGAGGCGGTCACCTCGGGGTTAATATAGGCTGATAAACTCAGCGGAGTAATGCAGCCCAAAGGATCCATCGCAAACAAATAATATGTGCTGTCTACGGGTAGTGGGATGGTATCCACACCGGCCATCAGGTAGGTGCTTCCACTATCAGTTGATATAGTATAAGGACTTCCGTTTCCTCCGGACACCCAAACAATGAGGTTGGCGATACCAGATCCTGGAACAGGACATTCAACAAAGAAGCTGTCTACGGTTACTCGCAGAGGCTCATCTATAAGCACACTTAACTGCTGAAGGTTGTTGCAGCCGTTAGCGTCCGTTACAGTAAGAATGTATTGCCCGGCACTGATCCCGGTCAGGTTCTGTGTTGTTGCCCCGTTGTTCCAAAGAAAAGTATAGGGCGCAAGTCCTCCGCTTATGGTAGTGGTGATGGTTCCGTTGGTCCCGCCATTACAGGTGACGTCGGTTTTAACGGCGAGCACTTCAAGTGTATCTGGCCGGTCAATGTTTACAGAGGCCGAACCCGTACATCCGTTATTATCTGTCACAATCACAGAGTAAGTTCCATCACCAAGATTATATTGGTCTTCCACAAAGATGTTGTTCGACCAGGCATAGGCAAACGGAAACGTTCCACCGGATACGGTGAGTTCAATGCTTCCGTTGTTCAGATCGGAGCAACTGATATCGGTTGGGGTTAGTGCCAAGCTGAGAGGAGAAGGCTGTGTAATGGTCACATTTTGCATTTGCGTACAATTGATGGCGTCAGTGACAACCACTGTATAGGTTCCGGCGGAAAGTCCGGTTATTGTAAGCGTTGTGGCACCGGTATTCCATAAGAACGAATAGGGCGCGTTACCAAACACAGCAAAGGCGGTAGCAGTACCATTTCCTGATCCGTTACATGTGAGCGGGGTATTCACTGTGCCAAGAATCAGGTTGTTGCATGGCGGCTCGGCGATGAAGAGGGTGTTCACCACCGTACAACCATTGGCATCGGTTACAGTAATTGTATACGTTCCGGTACTTAGACCAGTGATACTTTGAGTGGTGGCGCCTGTGCTCCACAGGTAAGTGTAGCCGGGAGTTCCACCCGTAGGATTGGCCGTTGCACTGCCTTCAGTGCCACCAATCGTTGTGGCGTTGGAGGAGGTAACGTTGTTGACCACCTGAGGAGGCTCAGTGATCGTTACAGGGGTTAAATCAATGCATCCGCCTGCGTCGGTGACGGCAACCACATAGACTCCGGCGGATAAGCCGGTAGCCGTGGCGGTAGTTTGTCCGCCGGGAGTCCACAAATAGGTATAGGGGGCTGTTCCACCGCTCGCAATAACGATGGACGTACCATTGGCATCGCCAAAGCATGAAAGGCTGGACGAAGTAGCACTTGCAGTGAACGAAAGACAGCGTGGCTCATTCACCACCACGGATGAAACAATTGTACACCCGTTGGCATCCGTAATGGTAACTGTATAAACGCCGTAAACTAATCCTGTGGCAGTTTGCGTTGTTTGTGCATTTGACCAAACGTAGGTATAAGGAGAAGTTCCGCCGGATGGAGTAGCAGTAGCGGTTCCATCGTTACCGCCGTTGGTTGTAACATCTGTAGTACTCATGGTTAAATTCAGAGGGGAAGGAACCCCCACCGTTGCGCATACAGTGGTGGTACACCCGATGTTATCGGTAATGGTTACGCAATAGGATCCCTGTCCTGTTGTAATAGAATTTGAAGTAGCTCCTGTACTCCACTGATACTGATAGGGAGTGATACCACCATTTACGCCGGGGGTGAGTGTTACTTGTGATGCATTACAGGGAAGATTAACATTGCCCAGGTTAGCCGTTAGCAAGGTGGGATAATAAATACGAATTGTATCGGTGCTGTTCGTGCATCCGCCACCGGCGCCTGTGGATGTGAGGATTAATGTGGCATAGCCCGCGGTTAACTCACCTGCTGTGGGCGTGTAAGAAATAATGAGACTGGTATTTGAAGGATTATAGGTTCCTCCTCCTCCGGACCAGATACCACCCGTTGCATTTACCACGCTTCCTGAGATGATGGCAGTCGGCGCTGAGCGACAAACCACCTGATCATTTCCGGCACTGACCACGGGTGGAAGAGTAACGGTGACAGGTACTGAAAGTAAAAGGGCGGGACAGGTCACCGCGTCATACAAGCCATCCCTGATCTCCACGGTAAAAATCTGTGCGGTACTGGCCTGGTAGGCAGAAACTGTAGATACTATATTTCCATTCTGGTCTCTCCAAATGAAAGAGTAATTCCCATCGCCACCGCTGGCATTAGCTGTGAGAAGCACGCCGGGACCGTTCGCACAGAAGGTGGCATTGAGTGGCGTGACTGATCCGCCTAAGGCGGGTACATTGCAAATACGGATGGTGTCGCACATGGCTATGTACCCGCACTCGTCAGCGGTTGGAAACCCACAAACCCTGTAATCAATATAAGGAGGTGGATTGGATGAAGGAGTATAAACAGGATTAGTACATGCGCTTGTACAACTTAGATAGGAATTATAATCACCCGGGTTGCCCGGATAGATGGAGTTCCACGTTACAGAACCTGTGTCAAATCCCAGTACTGTGATATTCTGAGTACATCCCACACGCACATATTGATCGGGTGGAAAAGTAGGCTTTGGAATTGACGTGATCTGATACGTGTTCTGATTATTTCCGGGCTTGCAGAAGGTAATATGGTGTGGGCCGGGTCCGGTAACGCAAATAGGCTGGCCAACAGGAATGAGAGGCCCGCAACTAATCTGGTAGAACATACTCCCCGTAGGAATAGCGCCGGAAGCAATGGTCAGGTTAATCATGGCCGCTCCGGTATCCAATATAACCTCGAAAGAGGTACACCTGTCCGGTGCTATAGTACCACAGCAATTGCCGTCGCGGGAATGTCCGGGAGATTCCCATATTCCCGCAGGATTCCCCGTGAGATTTACCTGATAGAACGGGACATTGGTTCCGCAGGTGGGAACCTGAGCATGAGTTACCCCAACCAGACACGACACCAGTACGAGTAACACCAATTTCTTTTCAAGGAACATAGCACATTTTCTTTGTGCCAAAATTAGATCCCTGTGAATGCACGTCTGCTGACTGAAGTCAATTCAGCAACTGATAGATTTCAGTCTGAAAATACGCTTAGCTTCAAACCCTCTACCTTTTTTCTGTAGGCATGCCAGTCGGTTTTCAGCCACAGATCCACTTTCGCGGTAATCTCGGTGGTTTTAATTCCCGCATTCTCGATAGCAATCATTGCGTTGGGGCCCGGAATTCCCCAGGAGGCATCCAGGTAATACCCGGCGGTTCCGAGAATGGCATTCAGTTCTTTTGGATTGCGTTGTATGCCCTTGATGTCTTCTTTAGGGAGGAAAAGGGCCTCCAGGCTGTCCAGCTGTTTTGTCAGCACGTTGTGCATTTTCTCCACTTCCTTGCCTAACGTGTCTTTCCGCTGTGAAAGGAGTTTTTCTACAAGCGCAATGCTTTCCCTCGCTTTCCGGAGTTTTGAAAAACTTTCTGCCGCGGTCCTAATATAGGACATCTGTTTTTTAAAAAGCTCCTGCGTTTTCATTCGCTCTTCGGTGGATACAGTGGTGAATGGATCCTCTTTTACCTCAACCGTTACGGAATCTCTCCATTTATCTTTCACAAATACCATTTTGTATTTTCCAGGAAGAACCGAAAATACACCCCGCGGATCTTCATCTGGCTTTGATTCCTGGCGCGAAGGGAACCGCTCACTATTTATGTCGCAACTCCAGGAGATCTGATTTATTCCGTCCTTTAGTTCCCTGGAAAAGTTACGAACCAGCTTTCCCTGCAGGTCGTAAATGTTGACCTTCAATTTTTTATCCGCATTCTTGTCATCCTTTAATTGTTCCGGGCTTTTTTTGTCCCGCATATTCTTCGGATCAGTCTTCTTTTTCCAGACGAATGCATGCACCTGGTTGAGTCGGTGGTTCTCTCCAGAAAAATTGTTGTTCGCAGTAAATCTGATCCCGAAGGAAAAATCATTATAGTTTACGAGATGCGCATCCGAATATCCCATCACAAGAATATCCTTTTGCAGAATCTGTTCACCTTCTCCTGCAATTTTTCGCAGCGGACCAAGGTCGTCGAGTATCCAAAGCGCACGGCCAAAAGTGGCAATCACCAGATCGCCCTCTCTCGCATGGATCTTCATGTCGTTCACCTGCACCTGTGGAAATCCCTTGTTCCAGTGCTTCCATGTAGCACCCTTGTTAAATGAGACATATAATCCGCAGTCGGTTCCCAGAAAGAGAAGGTTCGGCTCAACGGGATCCTGCACAATACTTAGAACGAAACTGCCTATATCTTTCGGGTCAGCAATGCGTTTCCATGTCTTTCCCTGATCGGTCGTATGGTAACAGTAGGCAGAGAAGTCGTTTTTTCTGTAGTTGTTCAATACCACAAATGCTTCATTCGGGTTTTTTGCTGAGACTTCGATCTGAGGGATCCATGCACCGGGAGGGGCTCCCGGAAGAATCTTCGCAAGATTTTTCCAGGTCTTTCCTCTGTCGGTCGTGAGCTGCAGGTTTCCGTCGTCGGTTCCCACCCAGATCACGTTCCTGTCGGCAGGACTTGGCGCGATGCATAATATAGTGCAGTAGTTTTCTGCGTTGGTGGCATCCAGCGTTAATCCACCGCTCTTATGTGCGTTTTGTTTAGAAGTGTCATTGGTTGTAAGATCCGGAGAAAGGATGGTCCATCCCAACCCCTTGTTGTCAGAATAATGCAGGAACTGGGACCCGAAATAAATCCCTTCACTGTTGAACGGATCAGCTGCAATTCCGGCGTTCCAGTTGAAGCGAAGGGGGGTGTTATCGGGAGGAACTGCAGGTTTGAGTGCGATAAACCGTCCTGTTTTACGGTCGTAATACGCCAGATTGCCTCCCTGTGACATGGCATAACCGTACCGGTTGTCCTTGGAATAGGGTACCACATCAAATCCGTCACCGAAGAAGACTTCTGAGAAATCATGATTACTGATGCCTCCCTCACGTAAAACAGAGGAGGGGCCAACCCAGGAGCCGTTATCCTGTAACCCTCCGTAGACATGATAGGGAAAATCATAATCTACGTTCACATGGTAAAACTGCCCAACAGGAATATTTCCGGCAAAACTCCAGGTCAAGCCCCGGTCACGGGAGATATTCAGACCGCCGTCGTTTCCGTTAATGATATACTGAGGGTCATTGGGGTGGATCCAGAGGGCATGATGGTCGGGATGAATAGTGTTGTTGTCGGGAATAATCCGGAAAGATCTGCCCCCGTCTTCACTAAGTGATAAATAAGTGTACACATTATAAAGACGATTCTCATTGGATGGATCAACATATAGTTCCGCATAATAAAAAGGGCGGTTTCCAATGTTTTTGGTTGAAACAAGTGTCCATTTTTTACCACCATCAGTACTCTTATATAAGCCATTCTCTTTGGCCTCTACCAGTGCATAAATTATGTTCGGACTTGAGGGCGCTACGGCAAGCCCTATCCGGCCCAGGTCTCCTTTTGGAAGCCCGTCTTCCTCACTCACTCGTGACCATGATTCGCCGGAATCATACGAAATATGAATACCTGAGCCTTTGCCTCCGCTTCGGAAGAACCAGGGTTCACGTTTATGTTCCCACATTGCTACAATGAGCTTATTCGGATTCTGAGGGTCGCTGATCATGTCGGCGGCACCGGTAAGGTTATTAACATACAGGATTTTCCTCCATGTTTTTCCCCCGTCAGTGGTCTTGAAAACTCCTCTTTCTTCCTGCGGGCCCCATGGTGATCCTGTTACAGCGGCGAAGATGGTGTTCGGTTCATCACGGTGAATGATAATGCGATGAATGGTCTTTGTTTTTTCAAGTCCCATGCATTTCCAGGTTTTCCCCCCGTCTTTGCTGCAGTAAATGCCGTTTCCCATATTCATGGAATTGCGGGGATTTCCTTCTCCTGTTCCCACCCAGATCTCGGAAGGATTGTTGGGGTGAATCCTGATGGAGCCGATGGCCTGGGTACTTTGTTCATCAAAGACGGGAGTCCAGGTGGCGCCTCCGTTTTCGGTATACCAAACACCGCCTGAAGCAGATCCCACAAATATCCGCGACGGATTGTTCAGGTCTGCGTCAATGGCTGTGATCCGGCCACTCATCCCGGCCGGGCCAATGTTGCGGAATTTCAGATTCTCAAAGTCTTTACTGTCAAATTGAGCATGTAAAAAAGGAGGTATCAGCAGCAATAGAAAAACAAAGTGTCTCATAGGGTGATGTTAAAGGAAGCTAAAGTAAGGATTCTGTATCTTTAGAGCAATGTTCCGTGCCTTTGCCCTGCTGATATTTTTCCTCACCTTCTACTTCCCCTTGTTTGCCGGTTCCGGTAGTCAAAATAGCAACGATTCCCTGATGGCAGTTATTCATGGTCCGGCGAACGATACAAACAAAGTCATAGCCTGCTATACGATTTCCAGGCGATTGCGTGCCAAGGGAGACTACGATACAGCCATGTATTATGCCGGAGCAGGACTGGATTTGTCCAGGAGGCTGAAATATGTCTCAGGAGAGGGCCATTCACTCTATACTGTTGGGCTCGTGCATCAGGGGAAAGGCAATAATCCTGAGGCGCAGAATTGTTATCTGCTTTCCCTTCGTATTGCCGAAAAGTTGGGTGATCGACTGCTGTTAGGCGCCACCACCAATGCACTCGGGATCATTTATTGGTATATGGGAGACCATGAAACCGCATTGGATTACCTGCACCGGTCGCTAATGGTGAAAAAGCTGATGAAAGATGAACGGGGGATTGCCAATACCTACAACAATATCGCAAATGTACTGCATGATCAAGGTAAATTGAGGGAGGCGATTGGTAATCTCAATGTTTCCATACGGATCAAGCAAAAGCTGAAGGATAAGCTCGGACTGTCCAACTCTTTTACCAACAGGGGATCCTGCTACCAGAACCTGGGTATCATGGACAGCGCATTGATGGATTTTACCGCGGCTCTGGAATTAAGGAACGAGTATGGTGACAAAGCCGGGATTGTGGGATCTATGAATAATCTAATTCAACTTTATTCAATGACCGGACGCGTTCGGGATGCTCTCGGGCTATCCGGGAAGTCGCTGGCTTTAGGAAAAGAACTAAACAGCCGGAGAATATTTATGGAATGTTACAAGGCTGCATCTGTAGCTTACGACAGTGCCGGCCTGTACAGCGAAGCGTACGGGTATTTTAAACAATATCTGGTGTATAAGGACAGTATCCTGAATGAGGAGAACATGGAAAAGTCCATACAGCAGCAGATGCAATATGATTTTGAAATGAAGGCTGCCGCACTCCGTGCGAAACAGGAAAGAAAGGAAGTATTGGCGCAGCAAGAACACCGCACGCGGGAAACTATCATTTTATTTATTGCTTCCAGTATTGGATTAACGCTGGTGCTTTCCATATTGCTACTCGTTTATCTGGCACGAAACAGAAGGAAAAACCGGTTGATCGAAAATCAGAAAATCTCCCTGGAGGAGAAACAGGCGGATATAGTAAGCAGTATTCAGTACGCCAGGAGGATACAGCAGGCACAATTACCCGCAATGCAATACATCGAGCGCTCATTTAAAAGACTTAATAAGGGGTGAGAAAGCTTATGGTCATATCTCTCGCAGCGATGCTTGCCGTTATGCAGGCTTTTGCCGGTGATTTAGACTCACTTGAGTTCTGGCTGAGAGCGAAAAGCGATACGCTGAAGGTTCATAAGCTGGTAAGGATTTCTACGCAGTTGAGGAAATCGGGTGAGTTAAAACGCTCATTCGATGTGGCGCTGGAGGCCTTGAAAACAGCGGAAATGATAGGGTGGAAAAGAGGGCTTGGGTTGGGCTATGGGGCGGTAGGTACAGCGGATTTCCAAATGGGGAATTATTCTTCTTCGCTCGAATGGCAGCTGAAAGCACTCGCAGTCAGAGAGGAACTGGGTGACTTGCAGGGTAAAAGTGCAGCCTACACCAATATAGGGCTGGCCTATCACGGGATGATGAAATATAGAGAAGCACTTCGGTACCTGGACTCCAGTTATGCAATAAAAAACCAGATTCAGGATAAAAAGGGACTGGTTGCTGTACACAATAACCGGGGCATGGTTCTGGCCGATATGGGAATGTATGAGCCTGCCCTGGAGGAGTACGGGAAATCTTTGGTGCTGGGAAAAGAACTGAAGGATGATTTTGGGATGGCCTATGCCCTGAATAATCTGGGAAGTGTTTATTCAATGTTGGGATGGAACAAAGAGGCGCTGTTGTCGTACAAAGCTTCGCTCGAGATCAAGAGAAAGTTGGGAGAGAAGAACATGATAGCAGCCTGCTATGGAAATATCGCTACGGTTTATCTTTTGGAAAGACGGATAGAGCTGGCTCAGACGTTTGCTGACAGCGCTTTGAAGGTCAGCACCGCGGCAGGCAATAAGGAAATCGTTTTCCAGCAGTACCGGTTGCTGGCACGAATCGACAGTGCCCGGGGAGATTTTCGCTTGGCCATGCGGCATATGCATTTATATGCCATTGCGCGCGACAGTGTTCTGAATGAACAAAATACGCGGAGGCTGATTGAGGCACAGCTGCAGTATGATTTTGATAAGAAGGCAACGATGGAGAGGCAGGAGCGTGAAAAGAGTGATTTTCTGGCGGAGCTTGACAAAGAGAAGCAGCAAAAGATATTGATCATCACTTCGGCAGGTCTGTTAGTCACCCTGGTGCTCGTGGTACTGATATTCCGAAGTATACGTGCATCGCAAAGAAAGAGCAGGGTAATCGAAGTTCAGAAGAGGGAACTCGAGGAAAAGCAAAAGGAGATACTGGAAAGTATCCGCTATGCACGCAGAATACAGGTGTCGCTTTTACCCTCGGAAAACAGAATCCGAAACACTCTTTTGAGGCTACTCTCCTGATAAGGCATGCTTTTTGTATCTTTGCATACCAAAAGCACGTTATGAACAGGACACTTGTTGCAGTTTTACTGCTGTTACCGTTGTTAATTTTTTCACAGGACAAAACCGAAACGATCGAGCGTACTAAAAAGGCCGGTGTGCTGGATTATCAGTGCATCGGAAATGGAGGCATCGTATTGGTTCATGCGTACGTGGGAAAGACAAAACAGGGACTGTCATACACCGTGAAAAATGTAGCCGCCGATTTTTCTACCCGCTGGATACAGGATATTAAATCCAACAAAGCGAATTCTCAGCCTAAGGTGGTAGCCTCTTCAAGCGGAAAAATGGTCTTTGTAATGGATGGAACAGAATGGGATGCCATCAAGGGATTTTCTTCTTTCAACCTCATTCGTTTCAACGAACAGGGTGATTTTATCATGAAAGAATTCGGTTCCTCCCAGCTCTATAACGAAGAGTTGGTAGCCGCATTTTGCGATGACGAGCGATTTTATATTCTCACGGCAACCAATCCTATCCAGGGTCAGCAATATGCGAATATGGTCATTGTTTCCGCTTCTGATCTTTCTTATCAGAAAATGCGACTGGAACTTCCTCAGAAGAAGGCGAATGAGTCTAAATGGCTCTTTGCCGGATGTGAGAATGGTCGCGTGTTTTTATATTCAACTAAGGTAGATGAAAAACTGGGAACTGCTTCTCATGAAGTGGCAGAGGTAGGCCCTGACGGAAAAGTTACCCGGACTTTTATTCTGGAGGGTTCACCGGAGAGTAAGAAGTTTATTCAGGCAGGAAAAGTGCTCCGACACCGTAAGGGATCAGTTGGTGAAGTGCAGGAATTTCAGGAAAAGGTAGATGCTAATACCCAGGCGGTCAGCTATACAGAAACAGTTTCCTCATTCGGAGATGTTTGCTATTCAAATGGCAAATTTCTGGTTTCAGGCTTCTGGTCCTCTAAGCCCAGCAAGGGAGTGAAGGATACCTGGGAGGGTCTTTTCGTGCGCACCTATGATGATATGGGAAGGAAGGAGTGGAACTATCAGATGGCTTTTACTGGCAAACTGAAAGAGAGCAAGGAATTTAAAGCTGATCTGCCTTCGGCACTGCATTCCTATGATCTGGTGGATAACGGAGACGGAACAAACACTTTGCAGGTTCCGTACGGGACAGATATTTTCTGCTGGACGCTGGAAGACAAGGGTAAGCTGAAAACATCAGATATAAAAAAATACGAGGAAATGCAAGCAGCTTATTGTGTGTTCGCCAATCCCGGCGCACCGGCCGGCTTGAACGGATTTGCCGAAAATCTGGATCCCAAAAAACTCAAAAATTATTCCCTTCTGGAGATCTCCAGCGCCGCTTCCGGGTGTATTCTTTTAGTAGAGGATTCAAACGAAAACAAGATCTACCTGCACTGGTTCAATCGTTAAGTTTAAGCCCCGATTTTTTCGGCCCTATTGAATAAGCAGCTTTCCATTAGTGCACTTTCCGGACGGTTCGGTGTAATAGAAATAATAAACGCCGGAAGGCAGATTTCCTCTTTCCATATGCATTTCGAGGCTGCCGTCTATTACCGGAAGACTCCGAATCGTTCTCCCTATTGCATCGCGGATCACAATCACACCTTTCTCCGGCACAAAGCCGTTAAAGAGAAATGTTGTCTGATCTGAAAAGGGATTAGGTGCCACTACCAGTGTCCCCTGATTTAATTCATCCATTCCCACGCAGGTATTCACGGTAATCACTTGTGTGGCAGTGGAGCACCCGATAGAGTTGCATGCAGTAAGCGTAGTGGTATAGGTGCCCGGGCTGTTATAACAAATGTTGGAAGGATTCTGCTGGGAAGAAGACAACGGACTTCCTCCGTTGAAGGTCCATGTCCATGTGGTTGGTGTTCCGGTGCTGAGGTCTGTATAATTAATGCAGCCATTTACGCATAACGTGCTTTGGCTTTGGGTAAATTGGGTTACAGGAGGCGTTCCCACCGTTCCCGTGATGTTAATATTATCGATGTAAAGATTATTACCATTCCGGTTATGGTTTCTGAACGCAATGATTACGCGTGCGTTTCCAATATAAGAATTCAACCCCACCGTTTCAGTTCTCCACTGGGAGGAGCCGGGAGTAAAAGCAGAGTTGGAGTTCGGAGCGGTAGCAAGGGTGGTTCCTCCTTTCAGGTAAACTTGTGTAAATGTTTGTCCACAATCAGTGGAAATCCAAACGGATAATGTATCGCTGAAGCTGCTGTTGTTTTTTCTGCAATAGGCTACATCAAAGGTCATCTGTGCTGCGGTGAGTGAGGAGAAATCCAACGATTTCAAACGAAATTCATCGCGTGTGCCGGGAGCGTTGATACCATGATTATTGTACCAGATGCACTGTGCGCTGGTTGAAAATCCTCCCACGGAAGTATTCAGTTGCCAAATATTACCGTCCGAACCTGCGTCGATCATTGCCCAGTCTGCCGGCAGGAAGGGTGGTGTTTCAAATCCCTCCACCAGAGGTAGTGGATTTAAACCGGGAACGGTGATCACGGCGGTTCCCGTGGATACACAGCCGTTGACATCGGTACCTGATACAGTATAGGTTACGCTGGAGAGAGGGGTTGAAACTACCGTAGATCCGGTGGTAGCATTCAGATATGTTGCCGGCGACCAGCTGTAGGTATTCGCACCGGAAGCGGTAAGATTCTGTGAGCCGGAACAGAGGGTGCTGCTGGGCGGACTGATGGTTACAGTAGGTCCTGGAGTGATGTTAACAGTAAGCGTATTGGTTCCGGTACATCCGTTGGTAGTTCCGGTAACCGTATACGTTGTGGAAACGGTAGGCGTACAGGTTACCGAAGACCCGGTGGTGGCATTTAGAAACGTAGAGGGCGACCAGGTGTAGGCATTTGCACCTGAAGCAGAGAGAATTGTATTCCCGCCCTGGCAAACCGGGTTCGGATTTGCATTGAGATTTACCGTAGGTACAGAAGTTGAAGATACGGTGACCGTTTGCGTAGAAGTATTACACCCACTGGGGTTGCAGGCGGTAAGAGTAACCGTATATACTCCCGGTGTGCTGTAACAAACCTGGGGAGGAGTTTGAGACGTGGAGGAAGATGGAGAGCCTCCGGAAAAGGTCCATGTCCAACTGGTTGGTGTGTTCGAACTCTGATCCGTGAATGAAATGCATTGTCCAAGGCATATTGCAGAAGCGCTCATCGTAAACATAGATACCGGTGGTACATTGGGAGTTTCGTACCAGCTGGCAATGCAACTGCGGGGCAAACCATCTGCCGTAGTGAACGGCCCACCTGCATAAAATGTTCCGTTCCACACTTCCATGGCTTTTACATAATCGTTCATCCCTGAACCCATGGCAGACCAGGTGCCCGTGTTATAATTCCATTTGGCAATTTTACTTGCCGGGTTTCCACCTGCATTCAGGAAATTTCCACCAATGATCATATTCCCGTTGTAAAACATTATTCCCCGAACGTAATCGTCAACTCCTGTTCCAAGGGGTGCCCATGCGTTTCCGTCATACACGGCCACACGGGAACAATTGAAGTCGCCGCCAACTTCTAAAAAATGCCCCCCCATGTATAGTTTATTCTGCGATTGATTCACATAAAGTACACGTACCGTGCTGTCGAGCCCGCCCGGTATATCTACTCCGGAGTTTCCTCCCACCCAGGCCAGGCCATCCCACTTCACAACGCGGTCGCAGGGGCTGCAGCCGTCTACATTTGAAAAATCACCTCCTACCCACAATTCTCCATTATAAACCGTCATGGCGCGAACATCATTATTAAAGGCAGTATCTCTGCCTCCGATAGCTGACCAGTTGCTTCCATTCCACATGGCCACCCGATAACATGTGTTTCCGTCGGCAGTGGTGAAATCACCACCGGCAATCAGATTACCATTCCAAACGGTAAGGCATAAAACATCATTATTAAATCCGCTACCCAGGGGCTGCCAGGCGTTTCCATCCCAACGCGCAACACCATTACAGCCCACGCAGGGTTGCTGAACATTCCAGAAGTCGCCGACAACTATCAGGTCACCATTATATACCACCGCGTCTCTCGCTACAAGCCCAACCCCCGTACTAAAGCAGCTCCAGGTGGTGCCGTTCCAGGCTGCGATTCTTCCGCAGGGCGAACCAAAACTTCCACCGTCAACAAGCATTCCATTCCAGGTGGTCATGCAATGGCTTGAGTTGTTCAGGCCGCCTCCCACATCCTGCCATTGCTGGGCTTGAACCAGATAGCTTAAATTCATCAGGAAAAGGCCGGTGAGGTAGAATTGTTTCATGGAGGAACGATTTAGCAGAATACCTAAAAGTACTAAAGCCGGAGGCATTTTACAAGGCCGCTTGCCAGTCGGACTTTTTTAAGGCTTGGTGTTTAAAAACTCTCCACTCGTCGAAACCCGTATAAGCAATGATTTTTATACCTTTAGTTGGATAAAAACCTGATGACATGAAACGAATCTTATTTATACTGACCGTTCTGCTTGCTCCGGCAACGGTTTTTTCCCAAACGCTTTTTCTGGAAGCTAAAGGGGGTTACAAATCCACCTGGCTTCTGAATAAGAATGTGTCCGACGACGGCAACGAACAGGATTATGCCGCAGGATGGGGAAATCACTACGGTTTGGGCGCTTCCATGTATTTTAACAAAACGGTCGGGCTGGGAATAGATTTTCTTATGAATACCCACACCGGTGCTTATTCGGGGGAATTTGATTCGGTTGACTATACATCCAATGTACGCCTGAAAACCATTGATATTCCGTTAATGCTGAAGCTTAAAACGGAACAGGGAGGATTTCTGGAGTTTGGTGTGCAATATTCCAGTATCAGTTCCGCAAAGTACAGCTATGATTTTAATATGACCCTGCCGAACAGTACGATCCTGCAGAGCGATTCTTCAATGGCTGTGGACACCAGTTATTCATCCTCCAACTTGTCGCTGGTGTTCGGGCTGGGCATCCAGATCAAATTCACCGACCGGATCGGACTCCGGACCGGCTTCCGTTTTGAATATGGCTTATCGGATCTGGTAGGTGTAGATGGTTTTGGAAGGGATCTTTCCAAAGATCATTTTCCTTACGGAAACAATCCGCTCTTCTTCAACAATTATGATTCCTACCAGAAAACCAATACGGCATCAGGATCTTTTATGCTGGGGGTTTATTTTATACTGGGAAGTGAAAAAGATTCAACTGTCCCGTAGCGAGTGATCGAAGAACTAGAGAAGATCCTCGGGAAAGAGCATGTGTTTACTGCCAGAGCAGTACTTGAAAATTACGCACATGACGAAACCGAGGATCTTTCTTTTATGCCGGTTGTAGTGGTGAAACCTCGCACCCGGGAGGAAGTTTCCCGGATAATCAAATTGGCGAACAATCATAGAATTCCTGTAACCCCTCGCGGAGCGGGCACAGGATTAAGCGGGGGGGCTCTGCCGGTGAACGGAGGCATTCTGCTTTCAATGGAGCGGTTCAATTCCATCCTGGAAATAGATGAGCGCAATCTGCAGGCCACTGTGGAGCCGGGTGTTATCACGCAGGTTTTCCAGGATACGGTGGCGGCAAAAGGCCTGTTCTATCCGCCCGATCCGGCCAGCAGAGGAAGTTGTTTTATAGGGGGAAATATTGCAGAAAACTCCGGCGGACCGAGGGCGGTCAAATACGGGGTTACGAAGGATTATGTACTCAATCTCGAAGTAGTGCTTCCTACCGGGGAAATCATCTGGACCGGGGCCAATACATTAAAGAATTCCACCGGCTACAACCTTACTCAGCTGATGGTGGGAAGCGAGGGAACACTGGGGGTTGTTACTAAAATTGTATTCCGTCTTATTCCTTTGCCCAAGAAAAATGTGGTAATGCTCGTGCCCTTTACTTCACCGGAAAGGGCGTGTGAGGCTGTTGCGGCCGTTTTCCGGGAGGGGATAACCCCGAGTTGCATGGAATTCATGGAGCGGGATGCGATTGACTGGACAATGAAATTCATTGACGGCGTACAGGTGCCTGTTGAGAAGAATGTAATGGCTCATCTGCTGATAGAGCTGGATGGGAATGCGGATGATGTGCTGATGAAAGAAGCGGAAAGGATTGCAATGGTTGTGCAGCGTTTTGATTGCGGGGAGATTTTGTTCGCAGATTCGGAGGAGCAGAAAAACAACCTCTGGAAACTCCGGCGAAGGGTAGGGGAGGCGGTGAAATCTCACAGCGTTTTTAAGGAAGAGGATACCGTGGTGCCCCGTGCCGAACTTCCGGCGCTTCTTACCGGCGTGAAGGAGATAGGAAGGAAATATGGGTTCCGTTCGGTGTGCTTCGGCCATGCAGGTGACGGAAATATGCATGTGAATATCTTGAAAGAGGATATGAGCGATGAACGATGGAATACAGAGGTTCCGAAAGGTATCCGCGAAATATTTGAACTGTGCGTTCGACTAAAAGGCACTATTTCCGGTGAACATGGCATAGGGCTTGTGCAGAAGAATTATATGGATATCGCCTTTTCAGAGAAGGCATTGGAATTGCAGAAGCAGTTAAAGAAAGTGTTTGATCCAAATCATATTTTAAACCCGGGTAAAATGTTTCCCGATTAGCATGAAAATAGCAACTCTTATAGGACTGATCTTTTTCTGTGTAGATTTTTTTGCTCAGGATGTGGTGCAGCCCGACAGTATCCAATCGGATTCCCAGAAAGTGATAGTTGTAAAGAAGCCAGTGAAAGATCCTTGTATAGTAACAGCCGGCTCAGATACCGCCTACCTTATGGAATGTACGGATCAGGATCCGGAATTTGAAGGGGGCACTACAGCTATGTATCAGTACATTGGGAAAAAGCTAAAATACCCTAATGAAGCCCGCGCACTCGGGATTCAGGGGCGTGTATATATAAGTTTTTTTGTCAACCCGGATGGAACCATTGGTAATGTTTCTTTGCTTAAAGGGATAAATGCAACTGCCAAGGATTCAACCAAACAAAAAGAGTACACTGTGGCAGTGGAAGAAATGCACAGCCGGGCGATCACGGTCATCAAGGAAATGCCCAACTGGAAGCCGGGCTTCAAAGGAGGAGTTGCAGTACGGACCCGTTATGTCATTCCCATTATGTACAGGATACAATAATGATAGAATCGGTTCTTTTTATTGTTATCACACATTTTGTGGCGGACTTTCTCTGCCAGACAGATAAGATGGCGCTGAACAAGAGCCATTCCCTGAAATGGCTTTCCCTGCATGTATTAACGTATACGGCTGTTTTGGGAGTATCTTCCACCATATTCATGCAGGCAGCGGGGTGGGGGAATATTTTACTGTTTATTGGAATGAACGGCGGGCTTCATTTCATCACCGATTTCTTCACCAGCAAGGCCACATCCAGATTGTATAAGTTAGAATCGAAACACTGGTTCTTTGTGATGATCGGCCTGGATCAGATGATTCACTATTTGTGTTTATTTCTGACGCTGGAGTACATTGAAAATTCTCTGCCACCGCCGGTTTAATCAATGGTTTCACGCAGAGGACGCAAAGGTTTCGCAGAGGGGACGGAGAATCATGTTTCTTTCTTTGCGTAATGTTATCTCCACGGGTCTAATCAGTGGTTCCAGGCAGAGGACGCAAAGGTTTCGCAGAGGGGACGGAGAATTGTGTTTCTTTCTTTGCGTAATGTTATCTCCGCG